>NZ_JBSWSW010000002.1:0-2500 GCF_056158225.1 Roseivirga sp. AWQ4_251 | reverse complement strand
CCTCACTGGCAAGGTTAAGTGGTTAAGCCACGTAGCCGGAGCGAAAGCGAGTTTGAATAGGGCGCTTAGTCAGTGGGGGTAGACGCGAAACCTTGTGATCTACCCATGGCCAGGTTGAAGCTCCGGTAAAACGGAGTGGAGGACCGAACCAGTTGACGTTGAAAAGTCTTTGGATGAGCTGTGGGTAGGGGTGAAAGGCCAATCAAACTGGGAAATAGCTCGTACTCCCCGAAATGCTTTTAGGAGCAGCGTGGGGTGATGTTTAACAGAGGTAGAGCTACCAATAGGACTAGGGGGAGTCAAATCCTACCAAATCCTGATGAACTCCGAATGCTGTTAAATTAACCCTGCAGTGAGGGCTTGGGTGCTAAGGTCCAAGTCCGAGAGGGAAAGAACCCAGACCTTCAGCTAAGGTCCCAAAATCTATACTAAGTTGAACTAAGGCGGTCCAGTTGCTTAGACAGCCAGGATGTTGGCTTGGAAGCAGCCATTCATTTAAAGAGTGCGTAACAGCTCACTGGTCGAGCGACAGGGCATCGATGATGATCGGGCATTAAGTATAGTACCGAAGCTAAGGCAGTATTTATACTGGGTAGGGGAGCATTCCATACTGCGGTGAAGGCACCTGGTAACGGGTGTTGGAGCGTATGGAAAAGCAAATGTAGGCATAAGTAACGATAAGGCGGGTGAGAAACCCGCCCACCGATAGACTAAGGTTTCCTGATCAACGCTAATCGGATCAGGGTTAGTCGGGACCTAAGGCGAACCCGAAGGGGGTAGTCGATGGACAATCGGTTAATATTCCGATACCAGCGTATTCAGCGATGGGGTGACGGAGTAGTGAAAGATCCGCGGACTGACGGAATAGTCCGTTAAAGGGTGTAGGTATTGGTTTTGTAGGCAAATCCGCAAGACTAGCTGAACCTGATAGTACCACAATGCTTCGGCAGCGTGGATAGTGATCCTAATCAGACTTCCAAGAAAAACCTCTAAGTAATGTATGCGCTGCCCGTACCGCAAACCGACACAGGTAGTCAAGGAGAGAATCCTGAGGTGCTCGAGTGATCCGTGGCTAAGGAACTAGGCAAAATGGCCCTGTAACTTCGGGAGAAGGGGCGCCTCCTCTGCAAAGAGAGGCCGCAGTGAATAGGCCCAGGCGACTGTTTAGCAAAAACACATGGCTTTGCGAAATCGAAAGATAAAGTATAAGGCCTGACACCTGCCCGGTGCTGGAAGGTTAAGGGGGGGCGTTATCGTAAGAGAAGCGCTGAACTGAAGCCCCAGTAAACGGCGGCCGTAACTATAACGGTCCTAAGGTAGCGAAATTCCTTGTCGGGTAAGTTCCGACCTGCACGAATGGTGTAACGATCTGGGCACTGTCTCAGCCACGAGCTCGGTGAAATTGTAGTAGCGGTGAAGATGCCGCTTACCCGCAACGGGACGAAAAGACCCCATGAACCTTTACTATAGCTTCACATTGGTATTGGGTAAATGATGTGTAGGATAGGCGGGAGACTTTGAAGCCGTGTCGCTAGGCATGGTGGAGTTGTTGGTGAAATACCGCCCTTTGTTTATCTGATGCCTAATCCATTAATGGAAACAGTGTGTGGTGGGTAGTTTGACTGGGGTGGTCGCCTCCAAAAGAGTAACGGAGGCTTTCAAAGGTACCCTCAGTACGCTTGGTAACCGTACGCAGAGCGCAATAGCATAAGGGTGCTTGACTGTGAGGCCTACAAGCCGATCAGGGTCGAAAGACGGATATAGTGATCCGGTGGTTCCGCATGGAAGGGCCATCGCTCAAAGGATAAAAGGTACTCTGGGGATAACAGGCTGATCTCCCCCAAGAGCTCACATCGACGGGGAGGTTTGGCACCTCGATGTCGGCTCGTCACATCCTGGGGCTGGAGAAGGTCCCAAGGGTTGGGCTGTTCGCCCATTAAAGTGGCACGCGAGCTGGGTTCAGAACGTCGTGAGACAGTTCGGTCTCTATCTGTTGTGGGCGCAAGAAGTTTGAGAGGACCTGACCTTAGTACGAGAGGACCGGGTTGGACCAACCGCTGGTGTACCAGTTGTCCCGCCAGGGGCACTGCTGGGTAGCTACGTTGGGAAGAGATAAGCGCTGAAAGCATCTAAGTGCGAAACTCCCCTCAAGATGAGACTTCTTTAAAGGGACGTTGGAGATGACAACGTTGATAGGCTGCAGGTGTAAAGGCAGGAATGTCATAGCCGAGCAGTACTAATTACCCGTAAGCTTTCCGTGGAAAGCCCTCTTGTGTGTGATACTCTTACAGTTGATATGTCAAAAGATATTTAAAGCCTTATGGTGGCTATGGCGGTGGGGCCCACCTCTTTCCATTCCGAACAGAGAAGTTAAGCCCACCAGCGCTGATGGTACTGCCTTTACCGGTGGGAGAGTAGGTCGCTGCCAATTTATTATCAGGGTTCCTTGTGAAAGCAGGGAACCTTTTTTTATGCACCCAACATTCTAAAACAGGAAATG